>NZ_LSGP01000022.1 GCF_001611555.1 Anaerosporomusa subterranea | reverse complement strand
ACCTATTCCGCCGGTTTTGGCAATTACGCAAAAAACTATTTTCTGATGTTTGCTCTTGGCGCCATATTTGGCCGGCTCACCAGCGACACCGGCACAGGCAAGACCATTGCGCTGAAGCTGGCCACCATGCTCGGTAAGATCAATGTCAAAACCCAGGCAGCCCGCACCTCTTTAACCGTCATGCTCATTGCCCTCATCACCACCGTACTCTGTTTAGGCGGCGTGAGTTCCTTCGTGGTCATCTTTACCATGGTTGGCATTATGAAACCTCTGTTTGAGGCTCAGGATATCCCGTGGCATACCTCCCTGTTAGGCATCACCATCGGTTCTCAGGTATTCACTTCCACCATGATCCCCGGCTCTCCGGCTATCCAGAACCTGATTCCCATCAAATACCTGGGCACCACCGCCAAAGCGGCTCCCATGCTGGCTCTGGCCTCCGCCGCCGTCTCCGCCATCTTTTGCATCATATACGTATACTACGTCGCCAGGAAGGCGGAAAGGGAACAAGAACGCTTCCTGCCTACCGGCACGGTCATAGCCAGGGACTTCAAAGGAGATATTGACATTAAAGAAGGCGAAAGCATCACCTGGGGCCAATTCTGTAAGGCTCTTTCTCCCTCGATTATTCTGCTGATCGCCCTGAACGCCTTTAACATGGCCCCCGAGGTAGCCTTGCTTATTGGAATCATTGCCAATATCATCCTGTACTATGATAAGATTCAGGATATGGGTAAATCGTTGGGCGAAGGTGCCATGTCCGGCGGCAGAACCCTCCTGGGCGTATGTGCAGTGGTCGGCTTCGGCAGTGTAGTCGCGATAGTACCGGGCTATACCTTTGTCGTTAAAATGCTGGATTCTATCCCCGGCTCTCCCATCGTACAGCTCGTCATTGCCACCAACCTCATTGCTGGCATTACCGGCTCCGCTTCCGGCGGCCTAGCCATTGCCCTGGAGACCTTTGCCAAGCGTTATCTGGAGATGGGCATAGCTCCGGATGTCATCCATCGTGTCTCTGCTATGGCCTGTTACGGTCTGGACTCCCTGCCGCATAATGGCTC
>NZ_LSGP01000021.1 GCF_001611555.1 Anaerosporomusa subterranea | reverse complement strand
AAGCGACCAGTACCAAACTAAGAGCTTTTTTCATTCAAATCTCGCCTCACATTTCATTTATTTGTTTGGAGCTAATACTTGATTTCGTGAGTTTCGCAATACCGCTCTTTTACTTTCTCGGCAAGCCCCCTTTAATACGCTCTCGTAATCGTTCATCATTTAGAATTCTAATACGATTTTGGCAAAATTACCGGTAGCTGCGTCATTAAAGGCCTCTTGAAATTGGTTAACAGGAACAATCTTGGACACAATCGGATCAACAAAAAAGTCTGGATTGCTTAAATAAGCAATGGCATCAGCAAAATCTTGCTTTGTATAAATGATTGAGCCTAAAATGCTAATTTCACTACGAACGATATGAATCGGCGATAAGTTCACTGAATCGCCGGTTATGCCGAGTGCAACCATGACACCGCCTGGTTTTACAATCTGCATGGCCTGTTCAACAGAGGATTTTACTCCGGCTGCTTCCAAAACCACGTCAAAAACTTGATCTTTGATTTCTTGAGGAGTAAAGACGGATACAGGTCCAAACTTTTTAGCCAGTTCAAGTTTCACCGGATTTACATCGATAACTGTTACCTCTGCTCCCAAATGCAGGGCCAAGGCAACTGACAGCAAGCCCTCAGTGCCGCTGCCGATGATCGCCAGCTTAGTTCCCTTGTTGATATTTGCTTTTTTCAAAGCATGCACGGTGACGGCAAATGGCTCAATTAATATTGCTCGTTCACTGGCCATCTCTTCTGGTACTGGAACCACGTATTTTGCATCAATGATAACTTCTTGAGCAAACACTCCGTCAACCGCAACACCTAATGGCTGCTTATGCTTGCAAATGTTGGTTTTGCCTGCTTTGCAGAATTCACACTTGCCGCAGAATGTATTGGGGAAAATCACTGCGCGTGTACCCACTGTGCAATTAGTATCCACGCCTGCTTCAATCACCGTTCCTAATACTTCATGACCAGGACGGATCGGATACTTTGCGTAACTAATCGAACCTTTGTAAACCCTGAGGTCAGAACCGCAAATTCCGCCATAAATGATGCTCATCTTAACTTCATTATTCTTTGGACTCGTTGGTAACGCTGCTTCTCTCAATTTCAGCTGCATAGGATTTTCTAAGAATAATTCGAGAATTTTACTCACCTCTAGTATTATCATTGGAACGTTCTATTAGATCGATCTAAATGCATTATATTACCCTGTCGCAATTGTTGTCAATATGTATTCTGATAATTTTGTATTGTCAGAATACAAGTGAATTAATTCACACAGTGGCAATTATCACGTTTGACAGAAAATTACGGTTAGAATATAATTGATCCATAAATAATTGCACTTTCTTCCTAATAGATGCCCCATTTCTGAAAAAACTCACATAGGTGGTTTCAAATGAAACAAGAAAAGCCAAAGCTAGTAACTCTGCAAGAGGTGGCTAAACATGCTGGTGTTTCTCAAACAACAGCCTCTCTCGCTATCCGTGGGAAACTGAATATTTCAGAAGCCACGCGTCAAAAAGTATTTGCATCTATGCAGAATTTAGGCTATGTCTATGATCGGGGCGCCGCGAATTTGCGTTCTAAGGGTGCATCCTCCACAGTCGGCCTGATTATTCCTGACCTATCCAATCCGTTTTATACTGAGCTGCTGATCGGCATCCACCAGGAACTGAATCAACTTGGCCAAACGGTTATTCTCGGAACTACTTTCGATTCTGCGACTGTCCAAGATCGCCTTGTTTCAACTATTCTTGAGCATAGGGTAGCTGGCATTATTTTCTTCGTGGTCCCAGGTAGTCGTCGTGAACCGCTTGATCGTATCCGCCGGTTGGGCATTCCCGTTGTCTTAATCAATAGAAACCTTTCAGAGGGGCACTGCGACTATGTTGGGATTGACAATGTAACAGGTGGCCGTAGCGCTGTTGAGCATTTAGTTCGCAAAGGACATCGTCGCATTGCATTTCTGGGTGGCGTTTCACAGCTGTCTTCTTGGCATGGTCGCACAGAGGGATATGTGAGCGGACTGCTTGCTGCAGGACTCGATGTTGACGAATCGCTAATTATTGAAGGCCCCATGACGCGGGAAAGCGGTCATGTACTTATCGAGAAAATCCTTGCCCTCCCCACCCCACCTACCGCTGTATTATGTTACAACGACATCATTGCGATTGGCGCCATGATGAAACTAAAGGAATTAGGCTTAACTCCAGGTTATGATATGGGAATTGTCGGTTTTGACGATATTCCAGAGGCCTCGATCTTCAGCCCAAGACTCACGACCGTCTCATCATTTCCTCGACGTATAGGAACGCATGCGGTTCGCTTGTTACACGAGCGCATTGAGGGTCTTGACAGCGAGCCGCGCAGTGTGGTGTTGCAACCTGAACTTATCGTAAGAGAGTCTTGTTCTCATAAAAATCTATAATCATTTGTAAATTTGTATCCGTGAATTGGAGCGCCTTAGCAGGCGCTCCTTTTAGATTATACCTTGAAAATTGACGACTCTGCCTTCGCTTGCTGATAGATATGCCGCGTACATGACCTTTGTCGTGTCATAAGCCAAGTCAATATCAGACAGCGGCTTTCTGCCGTGGGCCACGCATTCCACAAAGTCTTGCAGTTCATATACATAGCCCCGCAGGATTTCATCAGAGATGAAAACGTAGTTCCAGCCTAACTTCTCCGGCATCATTTCGGAGAAATACACATTGTCCAAGCCTTCCTGATCTAGGAAATAGGTCTTTAGATTATCCGCCGGGGTAATATTGCACATCAGCGTTCCGTCATTGGCGTAAATCTCAACATAGTTCTTAACCCCGCCTAATACGTTATCGCTGGCGATGACGATGGCTTTTGTGCCATCAGAAAACGTGATCGTAACGTTCGCGAAATCTTCGACATCGATCGGTTTACTAGTCAGATGGCGCTTGTCATATTCGGTTAGAGATTGACCAATGTGCCCCATGTCCGCGCTTACGCTTTTTACGGTGATTTGTTCACCGCGGGCTTGGGCTTCCACCTGTTTTAACCACAGAATGCCGGAAAGCGGATGGCAGCCCATACGAATCAAAGAACCACCGCCAGTTTTTTCCCACATACCGGCTACCGGCGATGAAGATCCGCGTAGGCTTTCTTCGCCTTTCATGAATACCAGCTTACTTTTTTTATTGCGGATGATTTCCGCAGCCTTTAAGATGCTCGGGCAATACACATAGTTTTCTGCGTACATGAACAGTTTATCGCTGGTGTTAACAATTTTACGAATCTCATCGATTTCCTTAATAACTTCTTCATACATTTTAGCCTTGCACACTTTATGGCCGATTGGTTTTTCATCGCCAGGCTGACCAAAGTAGCCGGTCAGCGGTTTTTCACAGATGACGTGTTTGCCAGCCCGCATAGCCTGTAACGCAAAGTTGACATGCAAGTTCGGCGGGGTAACAATGTCAACAATATCAATTTCCGGATCATTCAAAACGTCGCTGAAATTGGCGGTAACCTGCTCGATATTGTATTTCTTGGCGACTTCTTTTGCTTTCTCCACATCAAGATCAACAATGGTTTTCAGTCGAACGGGCACACCATGTACTTTGGCATAGCCGTTGGTGTGTAGAAATGCCCCATAGCCTGCGCCTATTAACGCAATTGTAACTGGTTTCAAAATTAGTTGCCTCCCTTACGTATCTTTTTGACATGGAATTTAATTAGTTCAATTTAGTACTTCGATTTAGTACTTCGATACACTAAAAGTATATTCCGCTTCTGGGATCTTTGTCAATACGTATTCTGATAATTATGTATTGTCAGAATGAACGTTATTATTTTCACATTATATATAAGGAGAGTACCTCATGCAAGGGTGCTCTCCTTATTGGTAAGTTCTTATTTGCCGCCCATCATCAGTTGGAACGGAACCGTGATTAATGCCGGGAATAGCATGAGAAGAACCAGCACAATGCTTTCCACAATCAGGAACGGCATGATCTTGCCCATAATATCGTCCATACTAACTTTAC
>NZ_LSGP01000019.1 GCF_001611555.1 Anaerosporomusa subterranea | reverse complement strand
AGAGCCATCTTAGCAATAACGCGACCAGACATCGGGAATGCGGAAATGCCGCAGGCGCCGATCATCGGGTTGATCTTTGTCGAGCTGACCAGGTTCAAAAGTTTGGCGAACAGAACGCCGCCAACAGTGTCAAATACGAATGCTACAGCACCGAGGGCCATGATCAAGAGAACGTCGAAAGTAAGGAAGCGTTCTGCAGTCATGGTACCACCAATGGTGATGCCGAGAACCAAGGTAACCAAGTTAGCCAATTCGTTTTGCGCGCAGTTCGAGAGGTTGTCGACAACACCGCTCTCTTTAAGGATATTACCGAACATCAAAGCGCCAATCAAGGCAACCGAGATCGGAGCAACGATACCAGCGATCAGAACGATCATGACTGGGAACAGGAACTTAGTGGTTTGGGAAACAGGTTCTTCACCCTCAAAACCCATTTTGATTTTGCGTTCGGCTTCAGTAGTGACTGCTCTGATGACCGGCGGTTGAATAACAGGAACAAGTGACATATAGCAGTATGCAGCAACCGAGAGAGGTCCAAGCAGTTCTTGAGCGAAGCGGCTAGCAACATAGATGGTGGTCGGGCCGTCAGCAGCACCGATGATACCAATTGAAGCAGCGTGTTCGATACAAGGTAATCAAGAAGCCTTCTGCGCCAACTTCGAGTGATACTGCAGAAGAATGTGGGATGTTAGCGAGGACGGCGCCGAAACCGATCGGCAGCAACAAAGCAGGTTCATAGTCATATTTTACAGCCAGGAATATTAGCAGAGCGCCGACGCCCCACATGACAATATGTTTCCAGGAGAGACCGATGAAACCCATAAGGAGCTCGTTTAACCAAGGATACTGTAGGAACAATGCGTCCATGTTTGTGTTTACCCTCCCATTAGATATATTGA
>NZ_LSGP01000018.1 GCF_001611555.1 Anaerosporomusa subterranea | reverse complement strand
GAGTCAATACCTTTAAAACGGACACGAAAAAAAGAGATAATTAAACTAGAGCTAACATCCTAAATTCAATGGGTGTTAGCTCATTTAATTGCTCCTGAAGTCGTTCATAATTATAATATTTAACATATCCATCTATTAACTTTCTAGCAATTAGTCTATCGAATTTGTGATTTAAGTATATACATTCTGTTTTAAGTGCACTAAACCACGATTCTATAGGAACATTATCTACACAACTACCCCTATATGAGACGCTATGATTAATTCTATGTTTTTTAAGTCTAATGCCGTAGGCTAGTGAAGTGAATTGACTGCCTTGGTCTGAATGAATTGTTAATCCTTTACGACTACCGTAAGGGATTTTTCTAATTGCCTTATCTATAGTTGTCAAAACTAATTCATTGTCATTAAACTTTGAAGAATTGTATGAAACTATGGATTTATCGTACATATCTTTAATAGCACAAAGATATTCTACACCTACGGTAGTATGTATATAGGTTACATCTATTGACCATTTCTCATTTGGTACTAACGCATTAAAATTTCTTTTAATCAGATTAGGAATAGCATGATGTTGAACTTTTCCATATTTCTTTTTCTTCTTTCGAATAATTGATTGTATGTTATGGATCTTCATATATCGATATATTGTCTTCTTAGATAGGTAGACCCCACAGTCTCTCTTAATATTCATTCTTAATCTAACTATTCCCTGCCTACTATCTTTTTGATATTGTTTTAAGACCATATCTGAAATATCTTGATTAAATGCTTTATACATAGGCCTACCAGATTTTATCCATTGATAATAGCCACTTTTAGAGCACTTAAGTATACAACAAAGAAGTTTTATTTTATAGCTACCTCTAAAAGTATCAATTAATCTGTATTTTTCTTTTGTTCCCTCTGATAGGCCAGGAATTTTTTTAGGTCTTCAACTGCCTTAACATATTGAATCAATTCTTCACGAGTCATTTCCTCAGGAATCAGGGAATTCTTTTTCTTGGGCCTACCGGCACTACTTTTACCACGATTATCATATGTTGTTCCAGTTCTTCGATACTGATCAACCCATCTTACTAACATACTGTCACTTGCAACTTTATATTTTTCAAGTAAATTTTTTCTACTAATCAAACCCTGAAGGTATTCTTCAACTATTTTATTCTTTTCCTCAGTCGTATACTTTGGGTATTTATTTTTCATATCAATTCCTCCATTTTTATCATAACAAAAAGATGTTGAATTTAATCAACATCTTTTTTTCTAAGTCTATTTTAAAGGAATACTCTC